>JAPPMM010000030.1 GCA_028819075.1 Gammaproteobacteria bacterium | reverse complement strand
TCGGGTCGGTCGGATGTCGCGATCAGCAACGCGCCAATGCGCCGTGCGGTGTCGGTGAAGTGCTGGACCTCCTCCGGTCGAAGTATCCGGCCCAGGACCGCACTCTCCCGGTACGACAACCACTTCTTGAGCACTTGGTAGCCCCCGAGCCGGTAGTCCCAGATGGCGGAGGGGAGGTTGCGCCAGAAGGCTTCGCCGTTCAGGTACACATCGAAGGTCGTCTCACCGAGGACGGCAACGTGTTCGGCCAACGCGGAGTGCTCGTCCGGTTGATAGGCGCGTTCGACGACGCGGCCCTTTCCGGGCATCACGGCGTCGCCTGTCCCGAAGTGGCCCCATCCCGCGGTCACGGCGAAGTCCTCGCCCGCCATGTAGCGTCCCGTAACGGTGTCCGGCACCGCGATCTCGGGACTTAGGCGCGTCCCGGTCCCGCCCGACACAGGCGATTCCGAATCGAGCAGTGCGGCGATCGTACGGCCTCTGGTCGCTGATCCAACGCCCGATTTAGATTTCGGATCTGTTGCGATCATTGGGCTTACGGGATTTGCGGGTCTGATTCCCGCCCTTCGGTTCCCGCCGAACGGGATCAGGTACGAACTCGGCGGCGGTTTGCGAGCGCGGTTCTGAGCTGTCCCTCGTCGGCTCTCTGATAACACTGGAGAACGGTCTTGGCCGTCTTCCAGCCGCCCAGCTCGCAGAGCACCTTCAGGGGCTGGTCCATGAGGTCGCTGGCGAACTTGCGCCTCAGCGAGTGCCAGCCGCGCCCGCGCTTGGGCTCCAGTCCCGCGAGCCGTTCGGCCCTGTCCCACCAACCTCGGGCCACCCAAGTGGCCACGCTCGACGAGGGGTCCTTCGGCGAAGGCAGGACCGGGGCGTCGCCCGTCGCCGGGTTCCGCCGCCGCGCTTCCTCCAAGGCGGCAACCGCCTCGGGGGTGACGGGCGTGACGTGCTCGTATCCGGTCTTCTCGTGCTCGCTGCGCCACCGGATGGTTTCGCCGTCGAGGTCGATGTCGTCCCACCGGAGCTTGCGGACGGCTCCGATTCGGTGTCCCGTTTCGTGCGCGAGCACGAGCGCGACGCGGAACCGCCAGTCCACCTTGCGGGACACCCCGAGAAGCGCCCGGTACTCGTCCTCGGTGAGAACGATCCGGGTGGGGTTCTTCTCCATGGGCGTCCTCAAGCCCCTGAGCGGGTTCGACTCGATCAGCAGCCGGCCCCGCTCGTCCCTCGACCTCGATGCCCAGTTGAAGACCGCGATCAGGAACCTCAGGTCGTATTCGACCATCCGGTCCGACACGGGCTTTCCGCTCGGTCCGACCCTTCCGGCCCGGCGCGCCCGGATGAACCGGTCCCAGTCCCTCTGGGAAAGCGTTGCCGGGTCGCGGTTCCTTCCGAGGAACCCGAGGAACATCTTCATCGCGGTCCGGTCATGCTGCCGCGAGTGCCGGGTCTTGGTCGGGGTTACCTCTTCACCGTAGATGTCAAAGAGCGTCTCCAGGGTGAGCGGCCCGGGCTCGGCCTCCTGCTTGGCGTTGGGCTCCGGCTTCGCGAACCCGGCGGCGGCCTCGTCGGCCTGCCGCTTCGCGCGCCTCCAGTCGCGGTGCTTGAGCGACCGGGTGAGCCTGCGCCCGTTTTCTCGCCACTCTATCTGGTAGAGGCCGGTCTTCGGATCAGGGAACACCCTCACCCGGTTGCGGCCCCATTCTCCGGCGCTGTACGAGCGCCGGTCACGTTTCGTGCGTGCCATCTTCCATTCCTCTCTGGATGATGGACTGCACGATCTGCCTGTTGGAAAGCTCGCGGCGCGGGGCGTCCCGCACCAGTGGCACGGCGGGTGGCGTCGCCTTCCGGGGCAGGTGGATGCGTGCGATCCTGGGCGCGTTGAGCCTCCCGGCGTTGGGGATCTTTCCGTCGCGCACGAGGCGGCCCAGATGTTCCCTTGAGTAGCCGCTCTCACGGGCGGCCTCGACGAGCGACAGCGTGGTTTCGTCGCGCTCGCGGATCGTGGTTTCGAGGTCTTCGGCGCAAAGGTCCAGCACGAGAGCTGCGGTCTCGCTCCCGTACCGCCGGAGCGCCTTGGCCTTCCCGCGCCAGTCGGCGGGCAGACCCTCGACGGATGCGGGCTTGGTCTTCCGTCTGGACTTCCGGGTCATTTCCAGTCTCCTTCGTCGTCCTGTCGCAGCGAGTCCGCGAGGCCGGCATCCCCTTCGCCGCGCCTCACTGACCGTTCGGCGAGATCGACTCGCCGTCCGAGGTCGGCGAGCCCGGTGGTGCGGGCAACCGCGTAGATCGTGGCCGCGACGGCGGTGAGGGCGAGCGCGGCGTGCAGCGCGAGCGCGACTCCGTGCTCCGCGAGGACCCTTGGCCAGTGGGGCGCGAGGTATTCGAGGCGGGCACCGCCCATCAGGAACGCGGATCCGACGATTGCGGCGGTGAGTCCCGCGCTGATCTTCCAGGGCTGCATCGTGGTTCTCCTTCTTCTTCAGAGTTCGACTGTGGCGGGATCGCGGTCGGCCGGACCACGGAGCCAGGAGCCGCTGTCGCTACCGAGGCCGAGCCTGCGGAGAAGCCCCGCCGCCGCGGGTCCGTTGGCGTGCATCGCGAACCCGGCGGCGGCCTTGGCGCGGACGGCCGCCTCGCGGTAGCTGCCGGAGACGGCCTCGACGTTGACGCGGCCGGTTCGGCCGTCCGCGTCCTCGTATTCGATCTGGGCGTCGGGGTAGAGCACCCGCCCCTCGTCGTCCAGGGGGAGCCCGAGTTCGCGCGCGATCCGGTGCCGTTCGGCATCGGCGGCCCGCCTGCCGCTCTTCCGCGCAGCCTCGCTGCCGCGCGCGACGGTGCTCTTGAGTTCGGCGTCGAGGCGGACGCGCCGCACGGTGGCGCCCCGTGCGTCGAGCCGCCTCCGCTCGATTCGGCAGGCGCGGTAGATGGCGGTGTCGTGTGCGGCCTCGGTGTCCCGGACCCGCACCGTGCGGATCGCCTGCGAGGGATCCATCCCGCGCTCGGCGGCCAGTTCACGCGCCTCGGCCACGCCCTTGCGGGTGAGGGTCAGCACCTTGAACGGGTTGCCCCTCGGCCCGGTGGCCGTGTGCTGTTCGACGATGCCGTCGCGGATCCAGGCGTCCACGGCCCGCCGGGTTGTGAACGGATGACCGCCGAAGCGGGCGTCCGCGAGGTCGCGGAACGACACCGCGCCGTGGACGCCGATGTCGGTCAGCGCCCGGGCGCACCGGTCGCGGAAGGAGATGGACCCGCCGTCCCGGCCCGCGGCGTATTCTCGGCGATGGCCGTCCCGCATCGGAAAGCGATTGCGGCTGGATGGCGCGGCGGAACGGGGGTCCGGTTCGGCCGGGCGGCCGAACATCTCTCTCCCTCTCACGGATCAGCGGCTCGGCCCGAAGCCGCGCTCGGGGACCGGGATCCTCGGCACGGGAACGACGATCCTCTGCGGTCCCTGCGCGGGCGTGCGGACCGCCGCGACGGCAACGGGGTCGCGTTCGGCCACCCGCTCGCGGTGCCGGTCGAGCACGAAGTCGGAGATCTTCTGCGCGTCCGCGGCGGCGCGCCGGATCTCGCGCGGGTCCTCCTCGAGCGCCTGGATCCAGCCCTCGACATAGGCCGCGCCCCTGCTCGGGTCGTGTCCGACGCCCACGCGCTCGCCGGTCATCATCGCGCTGATCTCGGCCCTGAGCTCCTCCCTCGCGTACTGGGGCGAGCCGAACCCGCCGTCGATCCCCTCGATGAGGGTCTCGCGGTTCATCCGGTCCTTGTGCCCGGTGCTGTGGCCCAGCTCGTGGAGCGCGGTCTGGTAGTAGTGGTTCGCCGACGGGAACTGCCCGCGCTCGGGCAGCACGATCTCGTCGCGCTTCATGTGGTAGTAGGCGCGGTCGCCCTGGACGTGGCGGACCGGGACGCCGACATCCTCCATGACCCGCTCGGCCTCCTGGTGCACCTTCCAGAGCGGCTCGGGCGTCGGGTTCGAGCGCTCGGGCAGCCCGTCGGCCTGCTCGGCGTTGAACACCGTGTACTGGCGCACGAACGGCGCCTTGAGCTTCTCGTAGCGGTAGACCTTCTTGCCCTCGGCGTCCCTCCTGGGCCGACCCTGCTCGTCGGTCACGGCGATCCGCTTCTTGTCCTGGAAGGAGAGGATGCGGGTGCCGCGCTCGCCCTTCCTGACCTGTCCGCCGCGCGCCTGGATCTGGCGGTAGGTGCCCCAGCGCACGTCGCCGTAGCCCATCTCCTGCTGCACGGAGGCGAGGTGCAGGCTGTTCCCGCCCCGGTAGGAGCGGTCGGTGTCCACGTTCATGGGCATCACGCGCTCGCCCGGCGCCCACGGCTTCTGCCACGGCGCGGTGCCCTGCCGGATCTGCTCGATGATCGCGTCGGCGAACTTGCGGTGGTATTCGTCGTGGTTCATGCGTCCACCTCCTCGCCGGCGGCGCCGTGCGGGTCGTCCCAGGCGGCGGCGATCTCGTCCTCGCTCCCCACGTCTTCGGGGAAGAGTCCGTACTCCTTGGCCAGTTCGGCCTCGACTTCGAGCGTCTCGCCGCCATCGCGGGCGAGCTCCCGGTCGAAGTCCTCGAACGTCTCGACCCGGATGGTTTGGTCGTCGCACTTCATGCGTTCACCTCCTTGGTGTGTGGGTGGGTGCTTCCTTGCGGGGCTTCGGTGCCCCGCCCCAAACGGGCGCGGTGTTCCAGCGGCCGGTGGCCGCGTCGTAGCCGCGCACTTCGAGTGCCTCCTCGACGAACCGCCGGCCCTCCCGGCGGGTCGTGTGCAGCACGAGCGCGATGCCGTCCACGACGCCCCGGCAGGTGACCTCCCAGGGGAGCGCGTCCCCGGCCTGCATGGCGCAACTGGCGAGGCGCGAGAGCGCGGAGCGGGCGTTGTTGGCGTGGACGGTGGTGAGCGAGCCGCCGTGTCCGGTGTTGAGCGCTTGGAGCAGATCGGCGGCCTCGGCCCCGCGCACCTCGCCGACGACGATGTGGTCGGGGCGGTGGCGTAGCGCGTGGCGCACCAGGTCGCGGATCTCGACCGGCGTCTCCGAGAGGGTGGCTCCGGCCTCGAACCGGAGGCAGTTGGCGCGGTCGATCCGGAGTTCGAGCGTGTCCTCGATGGCGACGATCCGCTCGTCGTCGGGCAGCAGTTCGATCAGCGCGTTCAGAAGCGTCGTCTTGCCCGATCCCGTGCCGCCGGACACGAGGATGTTGCGGCGGGCGAGAAGGGTGTCTCTCGCGGCTTCGAGCACCGGCTCCGGCAGCGACCCCATGCGCACGAGGTTCTCGGCGGAGAACGCCCTTCCCCCGAACCGGCGGATCGTTATCGCAACCTCGGGCGCGGCGGGCGGCGTGCAGATGGCGACCCGCGATCCGTCGCCCAACCGGGCGTCGAGGACCGGCCTCGCGGCGGGATCGAGCCCGAGCGGCCGGGCGATGTGGATTGCCGCGCGGTGGAGCCAGGCGGCGGTGAGTCCGGGCGCCTCGTGGGGCTCCAGCCTTCCGGCACGCTCGATCCAGACGTTGCCGGGACCGTTGATCATGATCTCGGAGATCCCGGGGTCTTCGAGCAGGGATTCCAACCCCGGGAGAAACGGGGCGAGGTGGCCGACGCCGCTGGCGCGCTTCATATCCGCCCCTCCTCCCGGAGCCGCCAGTAGCCCGTCTCGCGAGGCAGGTAGTGGGGCTTCAGGTAGACGCGGGTCGCCGGAAGCGATTTCACGCCGTCGTACGGAAGACAGACCGCTTGGTAGTTGGCGAGCAACCCGAACTCGCGCGGCGTGAACACCGGCTCGCTCTGCCGACGGAACGACTTGCTCGCGCCGATGGTGCCGCGTCCGCCGCCGGCGCGGCCGGACAGGAGCGAGAACTCGGGCCTGCCCGTGGTCTCGGTGAACGTGTAGGAGGCCCGCGTCTTCATGACGCTCCCGCACATCTCCGACGCGATCTTGGCCGAAGCCTCGTCGGAAAGCGACAGGAAGATCCGTGTCCGGAGCGTCTGGACGAGCGTGCGCCACGCCTCGCCCGAGGGCAGCACGGAGCGGAGCGACGAGAGCGACTGCGTGGCGACGATGGGGATGCAGCGGCACTGCCGCGTGAGCGCGAACGCCTTCTCGTCGCCCGAGGGGTCGTCCTGCCCTACGGTGGCGAACGCTTGATACTCGTCACAGATGAACACGGCGGGCCGCATGTAGCGGCCGGGGCGGCGGGCCGCCTCGGCGGGTCTTCGGAGCAGCGCCTGCATCCACGCGTTCTTGAGCAGCACGCCGATGGCGCGTGCCAAGGCCGGGTTCGCCCCGGCTGGCATGTTGAGCGCCAGCACCTTGCCGCCCTCGATCAACTCGGCGAGCGGCGGCAGCCTCCGGCGGAGGCCCGGCATGGCCGGGACTTCCGGGGGCCTCTCCCCGTCGTCGCCGTCCGCCCGCCTGGACGGGGCATCGTCGTTTGGCGGGGGCGGGCAGAACACGCCCGCGACTTCGGGCTGGTCGAAGAGCGAGAGGAAGACGCTGATCCCCTCGACGATCGAGGTGCGGAGCTTGGCGTCGAGCGCCGACCAGTCCTTGTCGTACCACCGCTCGATGGCCTCGACGCTTTCGGCGAACTCTTTCCCGGCATCGCCTCCGATGGGCTCCGTCTCGTACGCAACGCCGAGTTCCTTGAGCTTCGCCCGCAGCGGCGGATCGAGCCTGCATCCGACCCTCGCGGTCCCGGGCACGGCCTCCCAGGCCGCGTCTTCGAGGGCGTTCTTGTGTTCGGTCAGGTCGGTGGCGGCGATCATCGCCCGGAGGGGACGGACCTCGTCGGCCATCGCCCGCGCCTCGCCGATCTTCGCGGCCAGAAGCTCCGGGTCCACCGTACAGCGGTATACGTCGCGGAGCGTGACCCAGCCCCCCGGCAAGAGCCGGTGAAGCTCGACGATCCACCGGACGAGGTTCGTGTACGCCTGCTGCCAAAACGGTTCGCGGGACTTGCCGAAGAGCTGGTTGATGAGGGACGCGACGCCGTAGGCCATCGAGTAGGAGTCGAGCAGCGGATCGTCGAGCGGGTTCCACTGCCAGGAGCCGCCGAACCCGATTTCGAGGTAGTCGTCCTCCCGCCCGGCCTCGCTCAGGATGCTCCGGACCTGGTGACAAAAGTCTCCCTTGACTTCGAGCACGAGCGCGCCCGCCCTGCGCTTGGGGTCGTCCGCCCGCCAGTGGAGCAGCTCCCGCGCGAACGGGTACATGCAGGCCGTGGTCTTGCCGGTGCCGACGGCCCCGACGACAAGCAGCCCGGTGTAGAGCCCCTTCTCGGGGATGACGAGCCACGACGGCCGCTCGCTCTCTTCCGGCACGGTCGGATGGTGCAGTTCGCCGACCACGACCGAGGGCGCGCCGTCCCCGGGCGAGTTGGGCCACTCGGGCAACCTGCCCCGCCGCCGGAACCTCACGAGCGGCTGGAGCCAGACGCGCCAGACCGAGAGGACGAGCGATCCGGCGAGCACGACGGCGACGGCGGGCCACGCGTAATGCCAGACGCGGACGGCGGCGTGCAGGGCCGGATCGTGCCAGGCGATCAGGTCGAGATACGGGTTCGCGTCCGCGGGCGGGAACGGCGCCTTGAGCGCCCGGGCGCCGGTCGCGCCGACGGCGGCCCCGATGATGGCGAGGGTGCCGGACTTCATCGGCCGAACCTCCTTCCTGAAAGGATCGATGGCTGGGAGCGACCCGAGGGGGCGGGGCCCGGGGTGCGCAAACGCGCACGGCCCCGAACCCGTAGCAGGCCCTCGGACTGCGGGGTCGCTCCCAGCCCCGCCGAAACGGCCCGCGCGGCCCCGGCCGTCCGGGCCGTCGAGGCGCAAGACGTTCGGGCGCTGCGACTTGCGCCGCCCCGCCGGTGCGCACGCCCGGAGCACCGGGGTGCGCATCGGCGCCCCGTGTCGTTTTCGGGGGCGGGAGCGGCCATGACCCGCGGCGCGTGAGGTGCGCAAATCATCGGTAGAGGACTCCCGCGAGACGGGTCGTCCGCCAGGCGCGGGCGCGGCCCAGTCCGCCCCGCCCGGCTTGTCGGCGGGCTTCCTTCTCAAGCGCGACGCTGCGCTTCAGCGCGGCTTGCAGCCCGCCGTACTCGTCGAGGACTTCCACGGCACCCCGGTGGATCGCTCGCTCGATCCGGGCCAGTTCGTCGGCCACGCCGGGGTCCGCCTCGCCGCGGCCGGAGTCCTCGGACCAGCGGCCCAGCACCCGACGCGCGCGCTCCGTCTCGTCCCTCGTGCGTCCGACGGCGACGGCTTCGACGGAGTGGCCGCGCCGGGCGAGCGCGCTCCAGAGGCCCCGGTGCGCCGTCCCCCAGGACCGGACCCCGCTGACGGTGTCGTGGCCGGGTTCGGCGTATACGAACACGGCGCGGTCCGGCTCGACGGCGATGGGCAGCTTGACGGGGAAGTAGCGGCGGGTGTCGCCCGCCGCGCCCCGGTAGAGGCGGGACGGCAGGAGCCTCCGCTCGATCCCGAGCGCCTCGAACGCCGCGATCTTCTCGGGCTCGGTCGGAAGCCAGGGGAGATCCGGGTGCTCGATCACGTAGTCGAGCGAGAGCAGGCGCCGCATCAGAACCCGGGGGGATGCGGGGCGGCGGTGCCGGATGTGCTCGGCCCCGAACGCCCGGTAGAGCCGCCGGGAGTAGATCCGGCAGACCCGCCCGATCCCCCGGATGCCGGGCACCGTCTCCTCGGCGGCCAGTCCCTGCGCGATCAGGGCGTGAACCATGCGGCGAGCCCGGTCGTGGTGCGTGGCCAGGAACCGCGTGGCCTGCCTCCGGGTGAACACGCCGCTGTGCAGGCACACCAGCGCGATCCACTCGGCCTTCCTGCCCGTCCAGCCGAAGCGTCCGAGCACCTTCTCGCGCCCGTCGAGATGGAGCGTCATCGCTCCTCCCCGCCGCTGACGAGCGCCCGGTCGGCCCGCATGTAGGTGACGAGGAGCCCCATCGGGTTGTGGACGACGAGTTCGTTCGGGATCGAGTCGAGGAACTCGAACCGGAGCGTGAGCGACCAGCGCTCGCGCCGCAGTTCCTGCTCGCCCCTCAGATGCACGAGGTCGAAGTCGGCCGTCGCGCCGTGCGGCGGCGCGGGCGCGGGATGGATGCGGAGCACGACCTGTTCGACTTCGATTTCGGTCCCGGCGGTTCCGGCCGCCGTGGCCGCCACCTCGGCGCCGTCCCTCTGGAAGGCGGCGTTCGCGAGGTCCGTGCTCAGGAACCGGAGGCTCCGCGTCCATTGCTCCTGGACCGTCGCGCGGCGGCGCGAGTGGAAGTCGTGGACGAACCGGTTCAGGAAGTATTTTGTTGTCGGATCGAGCGGATCGGCCTGCGCGGTCGCGGCCTCGTAGGCCAGCGCCTCGGCCCGGCCCACCTCGTCGACCCGGACCACGATGGGCTTGGGCGGCTCCGCGCCCGCGATGCGAAGCAGGACGAAGACGCCGAGCACGATGCTTGCCGAGAGGAAGATCAGGATCGTCCTGAGCTTCCGGTTCGCCTGCACGGCCTCGCCCCAGATCTCCGCGTACTCGCGGCCCGCGCCTTCATCTCCATTCATTCGCGTTCTCTTCATTCCGGGCATCTCCAAGGATCTCAGACGGGCTTGACAGGGACGGCGGCTTTGCTCGCTCCCTGCATGACGAGGGCGACGAACCCGGACCCGGCGGAGCCGGAACCGGAGACGAGCATTGAGGCGAGCTCGCCGACCTTGAGCCCGGCCATGAGGCCGGAGACGACGAGCGGCATGAGGACGACGGCCCAGAGCCAGAGCTCGAACGGGTCCGCCGTGCCGGTGCCCATCAGGGCATCGGCGTAGGTCGTGATGTAGCCCATGCCGACGCCCATGAAGACGCGCAGCACGGCCCCGGCCACGACGCCGTAGAGCGTGTAGACCATCATGGTCCGGAACCATCCCCAGAACAGGAACGAGAGCGGCTCGAAGAGCAGGAACGCGATGAACACCGGACCGAGCAGGATCGCGATGGCGATGGCGACCTGCGCCCAGATCACCTGCGCGTAGGTCACGCAGAACAGCGCCAGCAGGCAAACCACGAGCGAAGCGCCCATCACGAGCGTGACCAGCGAGGAGAAGATCACGGTCGCGCCCGCCGTCACGACCGAGAGCAGGTTGCCCGTGGACCACGCCGCGCCCAGGTGCGCGGAGTACGCCTGCACGAGCGCGGTCATCTCGGTGTAGCCGGCCGACACCACGTCGGACAGGAACAGGTTCTGGAGCCAGATCCCGCCTCCGGCGACCATGGCCGGGAACGTGAGCCCGACGCCGGGGATCGGGACGACGTAGTAGTGAAGCAGGGTGCGGGGGATCGCGATCCCGATCACGAGCTTGACGATCTCCCAGGGCTGGAACGTGCCGCTGAACGCGATCTTGAGTCCGGTCCACGCGACCATCACGGCGGCGAGCCCGCCCCAGAGCTGGAGCCCAAGCGTGTGAACGTCGGGCGCGGCCCCGCCGACGACGGTGTCGAGCACCACGTCGA
>JAPPMM010000029.1 GCA_028819075.1 Gammaproteobacteria bacterium | reverse complement strand
GCCCGCTCGACCGGTTCTCCAGAACGCTTGCGTCACGGGGGCGTCCATAGATGTTTTCGCTTCACGAAAACCTCTGGCCGGGGGATGCCCCCGGACCCCCGCAACGACATTTACCGCGCGCCACCAAAGGAGGTCGCCCGACATGGCCCGTCCCCGGAAGCCCGAGGCCGAACGCAGGAATCGCACGATCGGCGTGCGCGTCACGACCGCGGAGGCCGCGGAGATCGCCGAGCGGGCCGGAGCGGCCCGCATGACGAAGGGCGGCTACATGCGCCGCAGGGCGCTCGCGCAGCCGGTCCGGGAGGCGGCCGTTCACCGTCTTGGCGCCAAGGAGCGCGTCGAACTCCACCGGATCGGTGTTAACCTCAACCAGATCGCCCGCGCCCTGAACTCCGGGGCCTCGGCACCGGTCGGGACACGGGAGGCAGTCGAGCGGGTGGGCGAACTCGCGGCCGGTCTTCTGACCGGCGAGGTGCTCGACCGATGATCCCGAAGATCAACGGGCTGGGGAGGTCGTTCGCCGGAGTCGCGGCGTACTGCCTGCACGATGCTCCCGAGCCGGACGACCGCCGTCCGGAGACCTCGGAGCGCGTCGGGTGGACCGACACCCGCAACCTTGCGACGATCCGGGTGGAACGCGCCGCGCGGCTGATGGCCGCGACCGCGAAGGCGGCCCCCGATCTCAAGCGGCTGGCTGGCGGGGCGCGAGGAGGCCGGAAGCTGGCAAAGCCGGTCCTGCACTACTCGCTCAGCTGGGCTCAGGACGAGACGCCCACCCGTCACGAGATGAGCCGGGCTGTGGACGGGAGCCTCGAAGCGCTCGGGCTGGAGGGCCACGAGGCGCTGATCGTCGCGCACGAGGACACCCGGCACCCTCACGTCCATGTGATCGCCAACCGGGTCGATCCGGAGACCGGGAAAGCGGCGAAGCTGGGGAACAGCAAGCTCCGGCTGTCACGTTGGGCCGAGGGCTACGAGCGGGAACAGGGCCGGATCCGGGTCGAGAGGCGAGTCAAGAACAACGAGCGGCGGCGGGCGGGCAAGGAGGTGCTTCGCCCGATATGGGACCGGCCGCTTCACTGGGCGCGCTTCCGCCGCGAGGGGATGCTGCCCAAGCGGGCCCGGAGGGCGAGGAAACCGGTCGACGAGGAGCGGGTCGACATGGAGGCTTGGCGGCGTGCCGAGGCGCAGGCTTGGGCGAAGGTCGAGGACAGGCGCTGGCTGGACTTCTGGCGGCTGGAGACCCGGGCGCGGAAGGAGTGGGCCGAGTTGCACTTGCGGCAGGAGGGCAACCGGCAGAGGCTAGACCGGGAGAGCCGTACCCTGCGCGGCCGTCTCCGGATCTGGCGGGCCGAGCGCTCGTTGCGGGAACTGGTCGGGGCGGTCCGGGGCAGGGAGGACCTGATTCAGGGCTGGCGCGAGGACCTGGACCGGTACCACAAGGGCGAGCGGGCCGCGCTCGGCAAGGCGCACGGCGAAAGCGCCGGGGAGATCGAGCGGAAGGTACGGGAGACCTACCGGAGGGAGCTGCGGGAGGCGGAGCGCTGGGCGCGGGAGATGAGAGGGCGCAAGCCGGCATGGGAGCGGGAGCGCAACCGGACCGTAACCCCCATACCCATCCGGCCGCCCCGGCCCGGAGGCCCCGAGCGTGGAGGGGAAGGGTTCGAGCGGTGAGCCTCGACTTCGACGGCCAGCACCACGCGGATCTTCCGGACACGGTCGATCCGGAGCGGTTTCGGCGTATCTACGGGCTCTAGGATCGCCCGGGATCGACGGTCTCGGGTCGCCGAGGAGTTACGGGTCGGGTGAGAATCGCCTTCGGCACAGCCTCGGCGAGGGACCGTGGGATCCCGAAGCGAACCGCGATGGCTACCGGGTTCCCGGCCCGAGCGAGACCCAACGAGCGCAGAACTTAGGAAACTACCCCCCCGGGACCAGGTCTCCATCCCCCTACGACAAGCTCAAGTCGCTACCCTATGCCGAGGACTTCCTCACCCCCCCGCGTCACCTTCCAGGAACTCGACCGCCGAGCGCACCGGGCGTGTCCAGGCGCGATCCCACCAAGGACGTGCCGCGCGCCCACCAAGGCCCTGTTCCGGCTCGTCGCCAAACGCCTTGATACGGCGGCCGCATCCGAACCGGCGGAATGCCGCGCGATCGTCGGCCCCGCGCCGCCTCGCCGCCGGTTTCCTCGGTCGCCGGGAGGGGCGGAGCCCGACCCCTCCGGCCAAGGCGTTGTTGCCCCGCTCGACGGAACTCGGCCCTGGCTCAAGCGCAGGAACTTGGGCCTGAGTTCGCGACCAGTCCAACGGCGTTCTTAGCCGGTAGGATCCTCGGGAACCTCTGTGCAGCACTTACCGGGGCTAACGCCGTCCTCTGAACAGGGCGGGCAGTTAACCGTAGGCTCACCATTTGGCGGAGGGGCCGGCTTCCATACCGCAACATCCGGACAACTCCTGCAGGCGGTAGGTGCCCAACCACAGAACACCTCATCTGGCAGCTGATAACATCCCGACGCCTCCAACGGCTGGGGAGAGTAGTGCGTCATCGTAATGCCGACGCAGGCCAGTGTGAAAGCGACTAGAGTCCACCGCCGCGCGCTTCCCGTCGTTGCCATAACTCCTCCTTCAATTGCCTGTCGCATTGGGATTGAGGGGTCGCCGCCGTACCGCGGCGAGCATCGGATACGTGGTGCCATAGAGCGCGTAGATCACATCAGGCCCGACCGCTATCCGTCGCGCCCAAAAGGGAAGACGCACGGTCGCGAGGTATGCCCCGCTGCTCAAGCTAAACAGATCTATGATCCACCGCTGATCGTCCGTGCGGCCCGCGTAGTGAACGAAGAGTGTGTCCCCGCGAGCGCCAAAACTCACCGCCGACAGGTCGTAAGGTTCCGCCGGCCGGGCCCGGGTCGTCACCTCCTCGCGTCCGTCCACAACGGACCTGCTCGTCAACATCCGAATTGCGGGGAATTCGGCATGCTCGGCGTAGGGGAACGCCTCTGGAACGTCCTCTCCGCTGAAACGCCACCAGCCGTTACCAGCGGTGAATCCGAAGATCCACTCGTCCCCTACACCCAACACGCTGCCTTGCCGTGCGATGACCGACATATCCCGGTATGGTCCCCACGGGAAGCTCAAGGAATCGACAAGGGATCCGTTTCCGTCAAACAGCAAAAACGGATGCTCCGTCGCAGAAGTAAGCACAATCAAGCGGTCGTCGGACAACGCCGCTAGGGAAAACGGGTAGTCGTGGCCCAAACGGGTCTCGCGTGCCATAGCGCCGTTCGTTCCGATAACCGTGAGTCTCTGATTCACGTTGTCCACTACAGCAGCACCGCCGTCCGGCAGATGGACGATGGCCGGGACGGACCGAAACTCTCCGGGGCCTCCGCCCTCCCCACCGAAACTCCAAAGCTGCTCGCCTTCGCGCGAGATCCGCACAAGCGCGTTACGGCCCCTATCCCAGACCGTAACGCCGCCAGGGCCAGCGGACACGAGACGCGGGTCCAGCAATGTCGCGTCGGCCGGTCCACCGATTCGCCACTCTATCACGACGGACTCTTCCTGCAGGAACGTGCGTTCGGAGACTACGTCCCCCTCGCGCCAACGAGGGTGCGCTTCCTGCACGTCGGGCACGCACGAAAGCAGCGCGACGGACAGCACAATGGGATGGTGCTTCATTAGCACATCTCAGTTCAGGGGAGCTTCGGTTGTCAACTCTTGCGACAAAGCAATGATACGGCTGGCTTCCTCCCCGATAACGCTAGGATCAAGTGGGGCGAGATACCGAACCCGCCCCTGGCCGTCCGCCAGCACTACTACGGGCGTTGCAGTGAACCCGAGCGGTCGCAACGCCGTAGCGAGGTCGGTGGCCTTGACCCTCTCAAGCCGAAACGGAACCAGCCCGCTCGCGAGCACGCTATCTGCCAAGTCGGTGTCGCTTCGGCTGACGGCAAGCAACCCGTGTACTTCCATGCCAGCGCGTTCCAGGACGGACGACAACTGCTCTAGCACCGGGGCCATTCCAGAACAATCGTTCGGTTGGACGACCACAACCACATGAGGCTCCTCCAAGGCGGGCTGTATGCTCCCACCCCAATGGAACGGCAAGCTCTCCAGCATCTGGCTGCGCGCGCGGGCACCTAACACCGCCGCGCCAGCGATGACGGCAAAGCAGGCAACCCAGAGAATCGTTTCTGCCGTACTCAGCCTTCTGTGGAGACCTCGTCCCTTTCCCAAGCCAACTCGCCGTAAGATCAAATCGTGTCGCTCAACCCCAAAGGAAACTGCACGAGGGTGGGAAGCCACACCACCCGTTTGGGCAAACCATACGGATCGGTGGGGACGGAAGTCAAGTTGGGATGTCGATCCATACGACGGATCATTGCGAGCCAACTCCGGCGCCGGACGACGGCGGAGCGGGAAGCGAGGCGGCCGCGGCAAGTTTCAACCCGTAGGCAATGCGCGCTCACGAGATTCGCCATTAGTGCGCCAGCCACGCAGGCATGGCCGGGCTGCACCTGTCGACACGGCGTTGCAACGGCTCGGTGAACGTCGTTCGGCGCCTGCTACCGGCCAGCGCCGACCCCAACCGCCCGAGAGTTGTCGATGGGCGGCACCCCGCTGCATGTGGCGGCGGGCTCCGACCATATGGATGTGGCACGGTGGAGGCTGGCGCCGATCATTGCGGTCGTTCCAGAGGACGCGGCACCGTCAGTTGCGGATGACAAGGCTTAGGATTCCCGCCAAACTGAGCGTGTTTCCCGCCTTCGCGAAACGACGGAGTCAGATGCCGTCCAACGGCAAGGAACGCAGATCGTGCAGTCCTGGTTATACTTAGACGATTCCTTGCCCTGATCGACGCCACGGCGACTCTGCCAAAATGGCAGACAAGTCGCCGCGGAGAAAAGAGTGAGTCTGCCAAAATGGCAGACTACCGGTGGCCTGAATCACGGCAGGGAATCACGTAAGTTCAATCAGGGCTGCGCGATCTGCGTTTCCTGCCCTCAGGCAATGTCTGACCCCACGGTTTGCGAACGGCGGGGAAATCGCACCAAAATAGCGGGAGTGGGACGGTACGGGGGACAGCAGCGAACCGAGTCTCGTCAGGCGACTTGGCGCATCGTTCGAGGCATTAGTCTTGAACACGACAGCTCCGGTTCGCAAGTACCTCGCGGCATGCGCCAAGGATCGGCAGGATCGGCAGAATCGGCGCTGTCCACCGGGGGGAGGTTGAGACC
Organism: Gammaproteobacteria bacterium; assembly: GCA_028819075.1. Taxonomy (NCBI): domain Bacteria; kingdom Pseudomonadati; phylum Pseudomonadota; class Gammaproteobacteria; species Gammaproteobacteria bacterium. The sequence goes on along the minus strand of JAPPMM010000029.1, from coordinate 5,576 downwards.
TTCTTGGTGCCTCATGTGGGCGTGGGTCGCGATCCGGGAGGCAGGCACAGGGGGCGAAGTCCGACCGAGGGGGGACGAGAATCGCCACGGCCTTCTGGAACTCCGGCGGGTTCGGGCCATCGAACGCAAGACGCCCCCAGCGCTCGCCTTCCGTTCACGTTCGACCCCATGAAGGCTTGGCGGAAAAGCGGCGCGCCGGGGGCGGGTCCTGTTCGGGGTAGTTCTAACCTTTGTCCGGGGGCTCCGCCCAATAGCAGCCGTAGAGGCGGCGCGTCGGCGGGTCTTCCCTCCCGTCCTTCCGGAGCGCCCGGACGCAGGCCAGCGGCGCGCCCAGGTGCTCGACCTCGATGTAGGCCAAGTACTCGACCGGGGGCGCGAGACAGGCCGCGTCCACCCGCTCGAACGGTTGGTAGCCCTCCGAGCCGTGCGCCACCAGCGCGCTCGTGTAGGCGCAAGTCTCCACGCTCGCCGGATCCTCGCTCTTCGGGATCGTCACCACCAGATCACCGGGCAGCACTTCCCCGGCGAACCGCAGCCCGCTCCGGTAGTCGTCCCACACGACGGCCGCGAGCACCCGGTGCGCCCCGGCCTCGTGCTCCACGTCCTCCAGCGCGATCCACACCGGCATTGCCGCGCCTTGGTAGGTCGTCGTGTCGGGCGGCGTCGTTGTGTCCGGCGGCGTCTCCTGCCCGGCCGCCGGAAGCGCCAGCACCGCCAGCGCCAGGGCGGCAAACGTCGTCTTCGTCCTCATGGTCTCCGCTCCTTTCGCTAGGTGCACACCCGCACGGTCTGCCATTCGCCCCTCGTCACCGGGCGGTAGTAGACGCGCGTCTTCTCCACGTAATACACAACGGGCTCGGAATTGTCCGGGTCGCCCTCCTCCCCGTTCCACGGGGGGGCGCGCACGGCCTCCCACACCCCCGTCTTCTCCTCCACCCGCTCCCACTCCGTCCACGTCACCCACACCTGTTGATCCGTGCACGTCTGCGTCGTCTCCGGCACCTCCGGGTCCCCGCCCCCGCAACCGTCGCAGGTCTCCTCCTCCTCCTCCAGCGGGTTCCATTCGGCGCACCGCTCGGCGTGTTCGGCGGCGAGGGTCTCCACCTCCTCCTCGTTGACCCAGTGCCAGCCCTCGTGAAGGACCAGTTTCAGAAGATCCTTCCCGGAGCGCATCGTGTCCCGCCGGAGCACGGAGATGAACCGATAATCGTCCCCCAACGCGACCTTGATCGTTTGCCCGTCGATGTCCGTTGCCAAGCGTTCCGCGTAGTAGAGGGGGGCCTCCCGGATAAACTTGATCATCCCCGTGTTCAGCGCGGTGCAGTCGGCTTGCCCCAAGGTCCCCGCCCTCCAGGTGGTTTCGTCGCCGAAAACGAGATCGTTGATGTGGTCGATCCCGAACGCCGAGTCCGACGGGATGTCCCTGGCCGACCGGAAAGGATCGCTCCAGCCTTCGTCTTCCATCGCCTGCTGGAAGAGCCAGTAGACTTGGGCGTCAAGCGCGGAGGGGAGAATCGTGCAGGCAAGCGCCACAAGGGCGAGCCTGCGCATTGCCCCGGTCATTTGCGCCGCTCCGGGTAGTCGGGCCACATGAGCGGGTCCGGGGAATCTGGAACGTGGTTTGGATCGAGCTTCTGGATCCTGCCGTCCGGGCCAAACATGCCGGGGTCGAGCACGACTACGTTGCGCTTGGCGTAGTCCACCGGCGGGGGCGGGGGCGTCGGGTAGTACTCGATCTTGCCGTGATACTTGGACGCCAAGTACGGCTCCTCGTCCCGTATCCAATCGGGGAACCGGATCGGGAAATGGCCCCTGTACACGTACGGGTAGTCGCCCAGCTTGGTCGGGTCGTTTTCGATCAGGGCCGCGTACACCCTATCGCCGACAAGATTCAGGGCGAGAGCCCACTTCCACACATCGAACCCCTCGTAGTACAGGCGAGTCTGTTCCGCCCCCGAGATGCGGTCGCCGATTTGGAGCGGCCAGCCGTCAGGGGCGTAGATGGCCGGGTCTCCGGGCTCGGGCTCGGGGACGGCGGCCACGCCGGGGGCGTCTTCGGCGCATCCGGCCAGGGTGAGAGTAGCGGCGAGCGCGGCGGCGGTGAGTGTCCAAGCCTTCATGGTGTCCCTCCTTGTGGAATCGGATATATCGACGAAAGCACCAGGGCCAGGGGCAGTGGGCGGAATATGACTATGAAGGCCATAACTTTACACAGTACCGATCGATTCCACAAGTCCGAGTCCGTCATAATCCGAGTCCGCCATAGAGAGAGGATCTCTTCGATCCGCGAGGGGAAGCGTCCCCACGGCTATGCTGGGAAGCTCTGGCATTGTCAGCGGACTTTGCTGGCAACTATCGGCTGTCCCTGTTATCTTCTATGCCTTCCAATCCGAATCGGGAAGACAGTATCAATCTTCGAGAAGGGGAAGGAGAACCAAAGATGGAGAAAGGCTGCGGAGGAACAGCCGGGCGGGGAATCGCACTGTGTCTCGTGGCAGTGGCTCAGTTCGCCGTAGCGGCTTGCGCGGATGTCGGTTCGGTGGGAGTGGCTCCCGAGGAGTCTTTTTCCATCCCTGCCGCGGATGTCGGTCGCCGGATCCCCGCCGTCGCGGGCGCGCCTTTGCCGCCGGGGGCAGTGGCCGGTACCGCCCGCGTCGGGCGGCAGCACGCTTTGCGGCTGATCGGCGCTCGGGTTCGGAACACCGAGATCGTCCGGGGCGGCGAGGTGCTGGGCTCCTTCGGCCATCCGGGCCGCCGGATTCCGATGTCCGCCAGCGCCGTGCCGCCGTCGTCACCGAGCCTCCCCAGAGCCATGCCAACGCCGGGCCCTCCCGCTGGGACGGCCCGGGATGGCGACGGCGAAGGTTGCTGGTATCTCGTGTACTATTGGTTGGACAACGGCGAGATCTTCCATGTCACGCTACTATCCTGCGGAGGCGGAAGCGGAAGCGAGGACGAGCCGGAGTGCACGGACGATCAGAAGGCGATCGCGGCCGAGTACGATAACGACGGGGAGTGGCCATGCGACAAGTTCGACGACACGCCGGTGTTCGGGAAGGGAACGCACGGCCACGCGACGGGCTATCTCACGGACAGCTACATATCCGGGAGCGGCGTCGTGCTTGCCAGAGTGGCGACGAGGGGCGTAAGCGGCGCAACCATCACGTCCGACTGGCGGTGTCCAGAAGGCAACGCGCTCGTGGGGGGGACGGGGCAAACGCATGTCCAGGGCCGGGCGGGCGACTTCTGGGCTCCCGGATTTTTGGAGCACGCTTCCGGGGCGGGCGCAACGCCCGAGGAGGTGGCGGCGGCGAGCAAACTCCACGCGAAATTCGCGGCGGCCGCAATCGCCGCAGGGGGCCGGTTTACGTCATTCGGACACAACGGAACCCACAAGGATCACATCCACATCTTCTGGTAGGGGGAATAATGCGGTACAGAACAATGAACGGCCTGCTCGCACTCGTGCTCGCGGTTCCGGCGGCCGCTGAGGGACAAGCGGGCAAGGTCGAACAACGGATGACCGAGAGCGCAGCCGCCGCCGTGCTCTTGGACGACCGCGACTCTCAAGATATTCGGCGCGCGCTCGCGCTCGCGGTCGAGCTCGGACCGCGAGCCGGGCAGGAGCTTCGGGCCGCCGTCATCGAGGCGGCATGGACCGAGGTGCGCCGTGAAGCGGCCGCCCGTGCCGGGTTTGGTCTAGCCGGGGACGATCCCGACCGGATGTTCCTGCTTTTTGAAGCCGCCGAGGGATTCCGGGATCCCCGTGCGATCCCGCTCATGATCGAGGCGCTGAAGTACGGAGGCGGTGTCTTCGATGCGCTGGCAGACTTGGGCACGGCCGCTTTTCCCGCGGTCTTGGCCGCAGTCAACGATCTCGACGGCCATCCATACCGGGTGTCGGGTGGGGTGACCGTCCTGCGGTTCATGGTCGAGGACGGTTCGTTCAACGGCCGGCAACTGGAACAGGTCCGCGATGCCGCGCGGGAACGCCTGTCCGGAACGCAAGATCCTTTCATTTTACGTTCCGCCGTGCGGCTGGCGCTCGCGCTCGGCGACCCGGAGCTTCGTCGGACCGTCGAACGGATCGCGACCGACCGCGTGTTCGCCGAGGCGCTCGTGTTGGACGCGTTTCCCCTTGTCGCCGGAAGTCACGACGAGGATACGGATAGCGTGCAGGAGTACGCGCGGTTGTTCCTGTCCGGAGGCGGGGCCGCCATCGGCCCGGTGCGCCGTCCGGGGTCCGGCTGACCCCGCCTGGAACAGCCCCCCCCCTCGCCCGGGCCGTCGCAGCCAAGCTCTACGGCCTCGTGGTCGCCAGCCACACGATCGGCAAGGAGCGGCGGGCCGCCGATCACGCTTCGGTGACGGCGGCGCTCCCTGCCGCGCACCGTTCACCCCTACCGTACCCCTCGGAGACCGGCGATCGACAATCCTGGGCGATCCTAGAGCCCGTAGACTTGCCGAAATGGATCCAGATTGGGCGTCTCGGACGATCCGCTTGGCGATGACCTTGGAGGCAGGGCTCATCGCTCGAACCCTCCCCCGCCGCGCTCGGGGCCTCGGGGCCGGGGCGGTCGTGGCACAACAATGCGGGTGATGGTCCGGCCGCGCTCCCGCTCCCGTGCCTGTTCGCGCTCCCGCTCCCTCATGGTGGCGCGCACCGACCATGCGCGCCGCTCCGCCTCCACCAGCCTGTTTCGATAGAACTTGCCCCAACCGCGCTCGATCTCCCGGGCTCGCTCGCCGTGCGCCTTGCCCAACTCGGCCCGCTCGTCCCTGTGATACCGGTCGAGATCCTCGCGCCAGCCCTCGACCAGATCCTGCCGGCCTCGGATCGCCCCGGCCAGTTCCCTGAGCGAACGATCGAGCCGCCAGATCCGGAGCCGCCCGAGCACGGTGCGGCTCTCCCGGTCGAGCCTCTGCCGCATCTCCTCCTGCCGCCTTTGCAGTTCGGCCCATTCCTTCCGCGCCCGGGTCTCAAGGTGCCGGAGGCTGTACTCGCGCCCGTCCGCGACCGTCTCCCAGGCCCCCGCCTCGCCATGCCGCCATGCCTCCATGTCGACTTGATCCTCGCGGCGCGGCTTCCTCGCCCGCCGCGCCCGCTCGGGCTGCATCCCCTCTCTCCGGACGCGCGCCCAGTGGCGCGGCCGGTCCGACGGGTTGCGAACCACCTCCCGGCCCGCCCGCCGCCGCTCGTTGTTCTCGACCCGCCGCTCGCACCGGATTTGGCCCTGTTCCCGCTCGTAGCCCTCGGCCCAGCGCGACAGCCGGAGCTTGCTGTTGTCCAGCGTCGCCGCCTTCCCGGTCTCCGGATCGACCCTGTTGGCGATCACGTGGACATGGGGATGCTCGGTGTCCCCATGGGCGATGATCAGCGCCTCGTGGCCCTCCAGGCCCAGCGCCTCCAGACTCTCGTCCACCGCCCGGCTCATGTCCCCCTTGCTGGGCGTCTCGTCCTGTGCCCAGCTGAGCGAGTAGTGCAGGACCGGCTTCGCCAGCTTGCGCCCCGTCCGTGCAACGCCCGCCAGCCGCTTGAGGTCGGGGGCCGCCTTCGCGGTCGCGGCCATCAGCCG